>NZ_DBNGVP010000002.1:0-4582 GCF_057119385.1 Archangium sp.
CGAGCTTCTCGCCCCACGTCACCGCCTTCACCGCACCCGCTCCCGAGGTACCCACCGTCAGCAGCGCGTTCGCCAGCAGCCGCGACACCTCTCGCACCTGCTCGCCCCGTGGCCTCTGGCGGAAGGCTTCCCAGTACTCGGGGGCATTCTGGAAGAGCACGCGCACCGCTCCGGGTAGCTGCGTCAGCCCCTCCAGGCTCGCACCGGGGTGGAAGACGAGCCGGCTCACGCCCTCCAGCGTGTCCCCCAACGCCAGCCCCGCTCCCTCCAGCGCCGGCAGCACTACGCCGTCATCCGGCACGTAGGGGCCCAGGGGCCTGGCGCCCCGGGGCACCTCCAGCCCCGTGTCCACCGGCCACAACTGCCCGTCTTCCACCGCGTAGAAGGGGCCCACCTCGTAGTGGCCCGCGCGCAGCGTGCCGTCCTCGGCCAGCCGCACCTCGCCGGCCCGCTGCACCGCCTCGCCCGTCACCGCCCGCACCAGGTAGCCGTCCGGCCTCACCACCCGCAGCCGGTGGAAGCGGTCCATGCGCGCGTGCAACTCCTCGCGCGTCACCGGCCCCTGTCCCGTGGCCACCTCCAGCAGCAGGTGCGCCGCCATGCGCTGGCGGGGGAATTCCCAAAGCTTCGCCTCCGCCTCCAGCAGGTGCGCCAACAGTTGCACCGCCCGCTGGGGCGACAGGGTGCTGCCGTCTTCCGGCAATACCTCGGGGGACACGCCCACCTGCACCAGCAGGCCCTGGAAATGGTCCACGCTGAAGGGCACCGGCCAGGGGCGTCCTTCCCCCACGCCATCCCTCCATCCCACGAGGCCCTCGCCTCCGTCCTCCAGCGGCTCGCCCTCCTCCTGCGCCCGGTGGCGCCCCCGCGAGCCGGACTCGTCCCCGGGTATGTCCGCCGTCATGGCCGGGGCTCCCGGCCCCTCCTCGACGTCGTCCTCCGGGTCGTCGTCCTCGTCGAGCGCAGGGGCGTCCCCGGACGGCACGGCCGTCCCCACGGAGTCCGCGGGCCCGGGCGGACGCGCCCGGGTGGAGAAGGCCGACGTCAGGCGGTGAGCGCGAGGGCCGAGGAGCAGTCCGGGCAGGGGCGCGTGCGTGGCGCACCCGCCCAGCACCAGCAGCGCCAGTGTCAGCACCCCACAGGGGGCGGGCCTCCGCCCGGCAGGGAACGAGGGGGGTGAAGGCGGGTGCATGCAAGGACTCCCGGCAAGAAACTCTCCCCAGGTGTACGCGCCCAGGCTGACCTTCCCGGCGGAGCCCCTGCCCGCGACAGTCAGCTGCGTGCGCATCCGCGGTCTTGACGCGAGGAGACGGGCACGTTGCTCGGTACTGGTAGACGTCTACCACCAGGGCACTGGTAGACGTCTACCACTTCAGACACACTCAAACACACACCAACGCACAAAAGAGCACATTGTTGGTAGGCGTCTACCAGTCAAGCCCACCGTGCTGCCCACCGGGGGCAACAGGGCCTCCTGCATCTGCGGCTTCCACAGCCGCTTGCTCAGCCACCAGCGCCGGGCCTGTGCCCCGCCCGCCCGCTGTGCACCCGGGACTTCCTCCATGCGCTTCACCTCCGGGGTAGACCACCGTAACATGACTGCTGGCGGCACGTGGGCGGCTCGGACACACCGGTAGACTCCTCCCCTGCTTCCAACCGTGCACCCCACCTGAGGTGGACGGCTGGCGGGGGAGGTAGCCTGCTTCCATGTGACGTCCAGCGTCGTCTCCGCTCGTATGACTCCGGGGATGACCCCTTGGACTGCATCCGTCATCCCTACGTCGATGATCGGCTTGGCCCGGAATCAGTGATCGGCTTGCTCCGGAATCGGTGTTCGGCTTGCTCCGGAACAGGCGTTCCACTTCGTCCGGAACGAGTGTTCCACATCGCCGGAATACGCATCCGAGCAACGTACGCACCGGTTCATGGTGCACCTCCGGACAAGTCCTCGGGCAGATTCAGCGCTGCGCGCAATTCCTTCGCTTCCTTCAGTATGTTGGCTCGTCTACGGGAAGGAACTGCTGCCCCGTACACCGTCCTGGACGACGCGGACTCATCGGGCCCGTGAAACTGGGCGAGGCCACTCAGCCCGGCCGGGTGTCGGGAGGCTGGGCGGCACCCGTCATTCATTCCGGAACCACTCGGCTGGGATGCCTAGCGCCGCCACTATCCGCGCGGGAGAGTTCTCTCCCTTGATTTTGCTGACCTCCGGCACGAACGGATCCGGACGGAGCGGTCGCGTGAACCGCTCAAGGCCCTCTCCTGCTTGCATTACCGTGACCGAGAATGTGTCCAGGCTCGGCGATGCAGTTACACCATACACAGTCGCCTGGGGAAATTGTTCTGACAGGGTGATGTGTGCGAAATTCATGCCCCCTTTGCCGCCAGCGAGGAGAAGCCCTTGCGGCGTGTCCTTGAAATGGTAGCGCCCCAGGGGGAATGGTTCGCCATGGTCTTCTTCTAGCGCGTGACGTGCCTCCTCTGCTTTGACTCCTTCGAGTAATGCGACCGTCCGCAGTGGCGTCCTCGTGGTTCGATCTGATGTTCTCTCACTGCCTGGCAGCGGACAGCCGAGAGACGCGGCCAGAGCCTCTGGGTCGATCTCCAGGACCTCAAGCGCACCGTTTCGCCACGAGATGACGGTCCACGGATCGTTGGCGCGATCAATCGAGTACACGGGTTCATCACATCCCAGCGAAAGTTCCTCGGCGAGTTGCATCTCGGCGCCCATGTCGCTGGGGTCCGTCCCCACGATGGCATGGTAACGGCGTCTTCCCGTGATGACCTCGAAGGGCTGCTCTTTCCCAAGCGCTTGATCCATTTCCGTCATTACGATGGAGCGGGCACGGCTCTCCAGTTGGGTCGGCTCGCCCGGAGTCAGGACTCCCCAAACAGGCCATCCACTCATGGCGTACCTCCAGACAAGTCTTCTGGTAGTTTGAGCGCCGCACGCAAATGCTTTGTCAGCTCCAAGATCTTCGCTTCCTCTATGTGGATGAGCAGCACGTTTGGCGAGTTCTCATCCAGGAAGGTGGTTAGCTTGTTCCTGGTTGGCCTGCTTAGTTTATCGGTAACGACGAGGAACGGTGGCCCTCTAGGAGCCGTTGCCGCATCGGTGAGTTGGTCGAGTAGGCGTTCGAGTTGCTTTGCGAGCACCGCTTGGTTTTCGTTGAGCCTGGCGCCGCCCTGTCTGGCCTGCCAAGCGTCGAGCGCCTGGCGCCACCGGCTGTCGTTCCAACCTTTAACTTCCACCCCATGTTGAAGCTTCGACCCTGTCATCGCCGTAACGACGTCGTCAATGACGTGGCCCCCTGCCATTCTTACCTGCCGCCCCGTCAGCCGAAAGCCAGGGAAGAGCCTCTGCGCATTGCGCTCTGTCAGCATTTCCACCGCGATACCACGGAGTTGCTCGCGCGCCCGAAGTTGCACCGTGAGATTACTCGGTTCCGCTGTCGCCTGCTGGAACAGCCTCCAAGCTGTCTTCTCGTTCCGGGCCATGGCGTTGAGATCCTCCATCGTCAGCCCTGTGGAGCGTAGCCAGCCCAGGTCCACACGGCCCCTGAATGTCTTTCTCGCCAACTGGACCACGGCCTCGGCGTCCAGTTCCGGGTGACTGACGAGCCACTCCGCTTCCTTCATGAATGCGAGCGGATCCTTCAGGCTCGGCGCTCCAGAGCGGTGCAGCAACCCAGGTAATGTCGTTTTCGCCGCACCACGGGCAGAGGCGCGCAGCGATTCCACGGCGGCGAGGTAGGCCTGGGCCTTGTCGGCAGGCAGAGCCGCCGCGCGCCGCGCCACCGCACCGTAGGCGAGCGCCATCTCCCGGCTCTCCGCCGCCAGCCGCTTCAACGCTTCCAGTGTCTTCTCGGCCTCCTCGGCCGCGAGCCCCGCGCCGCGAATGCCGCCCAGGGCCCGTGCGGCGGCCATCTCTCCGCGGATGGCGAAGAAGGCCTGCTTGAAGGCCTCGGCGCCGCCAGGAAGAGAAAGCCGCAGTCCGTCCGGTGTCGCAACGGCCTTGCCCTCGGCGAGCATCCGCTCCAGCGTCTTCACCAGGGCCTGGACGGACTCCATCGACTCACGCAGTCCGGACGAGGCCCGGGCCCCCGCCGCGCTCAACGCCAGCCTGCCCCGGTGTACCAGCTCGCGTCCGATGCCCGAGGTGGCCAGCGTGTGGATGTCCCGGCCGGCCAGCGCCACCAGGGCCAGGTCATGCACCGCGAGGAAGGCCCGTCCCTCGGGCGTCCGTGACAGCTCGTCCCGGTACGTGTCCACTCCAGCCAGTACCGCCACCAGCGAGATGCGGCCCACGAACAGGCGCACCGCCGCCGTGCGCGCCCCCGCCAGCGTGCCGCCCTGCGCGGCGGAGGCTGGCAGGCCTGGCGACAGCGGCGCCGTCGTCAGGGCGGACACGGCGCCGTACACCAAGTGCAACTCGCTGACGCGGCTCACCGCCGACCAGATGAGCGAGGTGTCCGGCGTGGAGGCGAGCAGGGCCAGCTCCATGGCCGTCATCAGGTGCGTGCGAGGCCGCGGCCCATGGACTTCCACCCGGACCCACTCCAGCGGGTGCAGGGCGCGGCTG